>NZ_CP006765.1 GCF_000767055.1 Corynebacterium doosanense CAU 212 = DSM 45436 | reverse complement strand
CTGTCACCTAAACGTGCAGCAGACCCTCCACTCGTTCACAAACTGCGTGAAGTAAACGTCGGTCCGGGTTCCGACTTCTTCCTCGTACTGCTCGATGACGGATTCGACGGTGGCGTCGTCGGCAGGCTTGCCGAGTTCTTCGTAGGCGGCGCGGCTGGTGACGGGAGAGAGCATGATCGGTTCCTTTCAAGAGAGGTTCTAGTTCTCGTGGTGGACGTTGTCGTGATGCTGCTCATCACGCTCGGGGGTGTCATTGTCGCCCGTGGCCATGTTGGGTGCAGCGGCGGTGCCCTCGGCCATCGGCAGCGTCAGCAGGTGCTTGAGCTCGATTAGGGCGAGGCCGAAGGTCTTGCGGAGGTACTGATCCGCAATGACCGGGCTGCACGATTCTTCTCGTTCTTCCGCGCGAGTGAGTGCGTCGGAGGCTTCGTAGTAGGCGCGCAGGAGATCGACGTTGCTGAGTTCTCTGGCGTGCTCGATAAGCCTCACCCGTTGGTCATTCGGGATGGACCTGGGGTCGCCGCCGAGGTCATCAATCGAAAGGGCGAGGCGCGGTTCGGCTTCTTCGACCGGGGTGCTGGACTCGACTGGGGAAGCGAGTTCTTCAGCGAGCATGTCAAAGAGATTCAGCTGGTTTTTCGTCTGGCTTGCGTGCCATGCGGCGTATCTCCTGGCGGCGATAATTGAGAGGCGGTTATGTCAAAAGAACATCGCCCGCCCAGTCCGGTGGTGGCCTGGAGGGGCGAGCGATGAGAGTGTGTGGCGGAGGTCTACCAGCCGTCGATTCCACGAGCGACCTTGCGCTCCATCAGTGTGCGGATAGGTCCGTTGAACCATTCCTCCATGACTTCTTCTTCCGCTCGTCGCAGCGCTTGTCCATGAGAACTTCCCATGACTTCACCGGGAATGAAACCATCACCGCCCGGGTTGGCCGCCTTCCATTCATTCACTAACTGCGTGGCGTACAGGTCAATGCGGGAACCAACTTCTTCGGCGAACTGTTCCCTGACAGTTGCAATGGTCGCGTCGTCGGTAGGCCGGCCGAGTTCCTTGTGGACGGCGCGGACGGTGACGGGGGAGAGCATGATCGGTTCCTTTCGGGAGAGCTTCTAGTTCTCGTTGTGGTCGTTGTCGTGATGCTGCTCATCACGCTCTGCGGTGTCGTTGTCGGTCGTGGCCATGTTCGATGCGGAGGCGGTGTCTTCGACCATCGGCCGAGCTCCAGAAGGTGCTGGAGCTCGGCTGGGGCAAGGCCGAAGGTCTCGCGAATCCACGCGCCGCTCTCACCGAGTTCTACGAGCTCCCGGGCCGCAGCGACAAGGTTCCTCTGCACATCGTCCAGGTCGGCCTGGGCGATGAACACGTGCTCGGTGGGGGCGGTGATCCGCTTCTGCTTCTCCCGATTTTCAACTAGTGCCTTCATCGCTAGCTCTCATGCCTGCAGAGGCCTGCTTGCCCGTTTAACCGCCGCCACCCTTTCTTTTCCCAGCCAACATCATTGCGTTGCAGCTTAGCGCTGCGACGATCTAACTGCCACACACAGTAGGCACTTTTAGTGAGAATGGTCCGCCGTGCGGCTAGAGTGGGTCGCCATGATGTCGTTTCGCGCCGTTCACGCGGGCTCGGGGTACCAGTACCTCCTGCGCTCCGTGGCAACCAACGACGCCTACGACCCGACCGTCGAGACCGGAAAACTCTCCGGCTACTACCAGGCCAAGGGCACCCCACCCGGCCGGTGGATCGGCTCAGGACTCACCGCACTCGTCACGACGCAGCGCGGCCAGGAGGTCGAGGCCGACCAGATGGAAGCGCTCTACGGGGTGGGACTGCACCCCGACGCGCACACGATGATCGAGGGCGGAGCGTCCTTCGAGGACTGCCGACTGGGGGGAAAGTTCCCCGTGTTCACCAACTCCATTCCCGTACTCGATGCGCTGCGCGCGGCGGAAAAGAGTGCCGTGGCCGAGACCGGCCGGCTACTGACTGACGCGGAGCGTTCGCAGTTGGCTGCGAGCGTCGGTGCGTCGTTTTACCGCGCGGCTGAAGGTGTGGATTACGCGCCGGACAAGGACGTGATCGACTGGGTGAACCAGCAGCAGGCTCAGGTCAAGCAGGCGGTCGCCGGGTTCGATCTGACGTTCTCTCCCGCGAAAAGTATCTCCGTTCTGTGGGCCTTGTCGGACGAGGACACCGCGAGCCGGATCGCCGCGTGTCACCACGAGGCGGTGGCTGAAGTGCTCTCCTGGGCGGAGACCAATGTGGTGCGCACGCGCATGGGTGCCGGGGGTCTGGCGCAGGTCGAGACGAACGGAATCGTCGCCTCCGAGTTCACTCACTTCGACACCCGAGCGGGTGATCCCGACCTTCACTCTCACGTCCTGGTCGCCAACAAAGTGCAGGGGCCAGACGGCAAGTGGCGCACGCTCGACTCGCGCGCGATGTTCAAGAATCATCAGACACTTTCCGCCCGCTACGACATGGTCGTGCAAGAGATTCTGACCCGGAAGATGGGCCTGGCGTTCGAGGCGAGTGCGCGCGAACAAGGCAAGGAACCGGTGTGGGAGGTCGCTGGAGTTCCGCAGAAACTCATCGATGCCTTCTCCACCAGGCGCACTCTCGCGCGCCCGGTGTTCGAGAAACTGCGTGAGGAATTCGTGGCCTCGCATGGCCACCAGCCGGACAAGCGCGCGCAGCTTCGGCTGTGGCAGGCGGCGATCTTGGACACCCGCGAGGCCAAGAAGCCGGCCGAATCGCTGGCGACTCTGCGCGCGGATTGGCGCGCCGACGTGGAGCACCTGGACGGCGGAGACGAACTGCTCGCCCGTGTTCAGTCACTGACCTCCGGGGCAGAGCTGGACGAGCGTCCGGCGTTTTTTGCTGACGATGTTTCCACCTCGCAGCGTCTCGATGATGTCTCACTCGCGGTGATTGACCGGGTGATCCAGAAGCGCTCCTACTTCGCTCGCCACCACGTCACGGCCGGGGTCGGGGCGTACCTCAAGGGTTTCCGTTTCTCGGACGCGGACGAGGCCGCGCGCGTCTTTGACGCAGTGTGCGAGAACATCATCACCCACCATCTCGTGGATCTCACGGCCGAGGAACCGCTCGCTGTTCCGCGTGCGCTGCGCCGCGCCAACGGGGAGACGTTGGACCGGGGAATGGACTTCGCTCAGTTCACTACGGCGCGGTTGCTGGCCCAGGAGGACTACGTTTTGCGCGCGGTGACCGAGCCGGTGGCGGTCTTTGCCCGCGACAAGACCATCGCCCAGGCGTTGGTCGCGGCGAAAGAATCGAGCGGGTTCGCTCTCAACACCGGGCAGGAAGCACTCGCGCGTCAGCTCTTGCAGGCGGGCACCGTCATCAGCAGTGGCGTTGGTCCGGCCGGTACCGGCAAGACCACGGCCATGACTCTGGTGGCCGATGTGTGGAAGGCCGAGCAGCGTCAGGTGATCGGCCTGGCACCGTCGGCGGCAGCGGCCACCGTGCTCAGTGATGAGGTCGGCATTGATGCGCACACCATCGACTCGCTGGCGTTTGTCTGGCGTGGGCGCAACCCCAATAAACCCGCTGGCGACCCGGCAGCACTGCCGGTCGATCTGCGCCCCGGAGACATGCTCCTGGTCGATGAAGCGGGCATGGCCACGACCGACAACCTCGCGGCGCTGGCCGAGATCGCCCAGGCGACCGGCGCAGTGGTGCGACTGATCGGAGACCCCCAGCAGCTCGACGCAGTCGGATCGGGTGGGCTGTTCGCCACGATGTGTCGCTACGGAGACGCCACCGAACTGACGGACGTGATGCGTTTCTCGCACGGCAACGACACCGAGCAGGCTGAGGCTTCGCTCCGGCTGCGCCGGGGCGAGGTGGAGGCTGTGGACTTCTACAACCGTCGAGGCTGGGTGCGCGGTGGCACCCGCAACGACATGCTCTCGGCCGCCGTGGACGCTTATCTCGCCGACGTCGAACGTGGCAAGCGTTCACTGATTGTGGCGTCGACCAACGCTGACGTGGCGTTGATCAATGAGGCGATCCGTTCCTACCGGGTCGAGCGTGGCCTGGTCGAGGACACCGACACTGTTGCTCTCTCGCGCGGGGAGGTGGCCGGTGTCGGTGATCTGATCATCGCGCGGAAGAACGAGCGCCTGGTGGCCGAGGATGGCACACCGGGGCGCAAGGTCACCAACGGCCAGTTGCTTCACGTCCGGGGTGTGCACGCCACGGGCGGACTGGACGTTGAGGACGAGGCCAGCGGGCAACGGTTCGTCTTGCCGGCCGATTACGTGCGCTCTTCGACGCACCTGGGTTACGGCTCGACCGTGCACCGCGCCCAAGGCGCGACGGTCGAGACCACGCACGCGGTCATCGACGCGCAGACCTCGCGCACGGGGCTGTATGTCGCCTTGACTCGTGGCAAGCAGGAGAACCGGGTCTACGCCGTGACCGATGACGCGCTCGATGAGTTCGCGGAAGCGGCTCACGAGCACATGGCAGGCAACATCGGCGGACTGAGTGCCGAGGCAGTCATGCGCGCGGCGATTGCCCGCGACCAGCGTCAGCTCTCGGCCAGGGACATGGCGGAGAAGGCTCGGGAGTACGCGGGCAGTGATGATCGGGTGTCCAAGCTCTACGCCTATGGCGTGGACAAGGCTTACCAGCGGTTTATCGACCACAACCTTGACGGTTGGTGGGACATGCTGGACCCGGACGCGGCCCAGGCCTTGACGGACGAGGGGCGGCAGAAGGTGCGTTCGGCGTGGGTGGAGTCCCTGCGGGCGGGGATAGATCCCCGCGATCTCATGAACAGTGCGACGTTCAACCTCGGGGAGGTGGAGGAACCGGGCGCGGTGATTGCGTGGCGGCTGCGTGAGCAGGTGTCCGCGGTGGCCACGCCTGGGCGTGGCCTGGCGGCGGTGCCGCCGTTGACGCGCACCAGTGACCGGGAGCTGCATCAGTGGTTGGTCAGGACGCGGGAGCGGTTCGAGAGCGCGGCCGCTGAGCCTGCGCCCAGGCAGAGTGCTGCGCAGCAGCAGTCGGGTGACGCGCTGCGCGATATGGTCACTGCCGATCTGGGCTCCGCGCTCCAGCGCCAGCGTGCCCAGCAGCGGACCACCCCAGCAGACAGTCGTAAACCCACCGCTGCATCTACTCAGGAACGTGTACGACCGGGTAACGAGAACGACCTGTAGGCCGCCAGCTTGCTGGCACCCCAGCTTGCTGGCACCCCAGCTTGCTGGCACCCCAGCTTGCTGGCACCCCAGCTTGCTGGCACCCCAGCTTGCTGGCACCCCAGCTTACTGGCACCCCAGCTTACTGGCACCCCAGCTTACTGGCAAACCTAAAGTGTTACCCCGGCTTTATCGCTCGCGATCAAGAATAGGAACTCCAGATCACTTACCAGGGTAGGCCGAAGGCGTCTTCATCGTCAGGGAGCACTCGAGCAAGGCTGGCGTCGCGTCCACGAGCCTCACACTCGTATATCGGTTCGTAGCGGCGACGGACATCCTCAATCGACTCGCCCCCGGCCGGAGTGCCGTCGGTGAGCGTCTTGTAGACCGCCAGGGCGTAAGGGGACAGCTCGGCCATATTGCCGCAGGCTCCCATTTCTCTCATAATCCAGCAGCCTAGTCCGACGACCCGAGGTGCCGGCCGAGTTCTCCACAAGCCACTAAATCCGGCCGAGTGCGGGAGAGTGTTCTCCACAGGCCCGCCGGATCGCCTCTTGGTAGATCCCGGAGTGAGGTACAAACGCACCCGATACGTGGGCGCGGGGGTCGCCAACAACGTACCGGGGCAAGACAGAAGTTTAGGGCCAGGGCACCCAGGCCGCTGAGTGGCGATCATGGGTTGAGATTAGAGATAACTCCCGCCTCGCTTCGCTCGTTGGACTGACGCGGAGGCTACGCCTCCTTGTCCACAAACCCTGAAGGCCACCCGATCCACACATCACTGAGCGGAGCATTCAGACAGCAGTATCGCCAGGAGACCACACAATAGGAGGGGCAGAGACCGTAGCAAATTCAAGGAAAACGTAATCACTTAACCTATTGCACCCCCAGGTCTCAGGGGGAGAGCCTAGAGACCAGCACTGTCTCACGACAGGGGAACCGTGTATTGCTTATGGCTCCGCCATTTAAGGCGAGGATCGGCGGTGTCCTCTTGGCAAGGTGATGTCAGCCGTGCGGAGAGCCCCTACCTCTCAGGGAGAGAGCCTAGAGACCAACACTGTCTACCGACAGGGGAACCGTATATTGCTTATGGTATTTCCCACCTTTGCCCCAACACTGCCTCCGTCTCAACAACCCAGCTCATGAGGTCGAAAACCCGCTCCTCGCTTATGGTATTTCCCACCTACTCCACGGCGAGCGCGCCCGCCTCGCGAAGAGCCTTCAGGTGAAGATTCACTGTCCGCTTCGTTACGCCTATCTCCTGGGCGATCTCCCGTGCTGAAGGCGTACAGCCGGTTTCTACATACGCCTGCCCGACGAGAGCCTGGATCTTTGCCCTCGTCGTCTGCCCCATCACGCGCTTTCGCCGATGGGTCTGCCGCAGGGCTTCCCGCCTCCTTTCCGCGTACTCGCCTTCAGGGTCACGCTCCCACCGCTGAGCGGACTTCTGCCCGCCTCTGCGCCCCATCGTCGCCAGTGCCTTGCGTTGGCTCGTGGTGGCGTACTTGGCCGTTGGAGAGCCGTAGGAGGCGGTCTTGCCCTGGGAGACGTAGCCGCGCACTCGCCTGGCCATCGACTGCCTATCTCGCATCGGCGGCAGTTCCGGCTCGCGGCCAGCCCCGCCTTCACGGTGTGCGACTGCGTAGGCGTGTTCGTAGGCATCGATAATCGCCGCGTCCGTCATTCTCTGGCCTGCCGCCCGCAGTCGGTGTGCGGTCTTGAGTGCGTGCCGAAACGCTGTCTCGTCGCGTGCTGCGCGGCCGTCCCCGACCCAGCGGACGTTGACTCCGTCGATGAGGTCCGGGTTGAGCCGGTCTGCGTCTTCACCCATCTCGGTTTCAATCTCGCGGGCGATGGCCCGGAAAGCCTGTGCTTCTTCCCTGCGGGCTTTGACGGCCTCGATGAGTTCGCGGCCGCTGGCGTACTCCTGGCGGGCAGGCTCGCGCTGAGCATCACCCGCTACGGTGCGAACCTCTTTCATCAAATCCCCCAGACGGTCGATGCGGTGGTGCTGTCGATACCAGATATAGCGGTCCGGGCTGTGGCCGGTGTAGAAGGGGCTGCGACTAAAACGGTGGGAGAAGTTCGGGTCATGGTCCAGGTACTCCCCTAGCTTGCGGGTGGTCGCCGCGAGTAGCGACATGTTGGCGGACTCGCCTCCCTCGTCGGCGTAGACCGGGTCGATCAGCCAGAGGCACTGAGCTTTGCCACTGACACGGTTAATGCCGACCCAGGCGGGTCCGACGTTGCGGGAGACAAGGCCGGCCAACTGTGCCCGTGTGGTCTCCGCGAGGTTGACCGGGTGCCCGCCGCGCTCGCCCGGCTGGTCGATGTCCACGACCAGGACGGCGGCGTACTGCTTGTTGGTGAGCATGGCGTACTGGAACTTCCCGAGGCCTTCGGAATCAGTGCGCCACATCAAGGGAACCGTGGAGCCGTCTTTGGCGCGACGGTAAGCGCGGGAGAAGCTGCGGTCCTTGCTGACGTGAAGCACGTCGCGGCCGAGGTGAGAGAGCAGTGCGTCCCGGTCAGTGGCACCTGCTGGGGTGTCCTGGAGACCGCCGAGTTGCTCTCGGGTGAAGAGCCCGAGGGCGGTGCTTATGCGAGTGGGTTGATCCCATTCATCTCGGGTATGCGCTATAGTCATAGCCAAGCTTTCCCCCAGGTTGTGACTGGGTGATAAGCGAAGCCTGAACTGGTGCCAGCCGGTTCAGGCTTCTTTCATTTTTAAGTACTGGTGGTCAGAATAACACCTATGTCATTAGCTCGGATCGGCAACACGAGTGCGGCATCTTCCACTAAATGATCAACCCTTCCCCGTTTTAGATACAGCACCTCACCTGCACACTTTGTCCATATAGGCATATGGCCATACAGCCATATAGTCATATGGTTGTATGACTACCGTTTCTTAAGCCACTCGACCGCCCATTCTTCCCATAGTTGCGATAGGCTCGTATCGTCCTCCAGCGCCGCCATCTTCGCCTCTTTGAGCAGTTCCCTGTCCTTGACGTAGAGACGCACCGTGGCCGAGCGTTCCCCATGTCCAGCGAGCGGGGCCATCCTCTGAGCGGGTTTAGCCACCTTTTCTGAGCGCATAGCTTGGACGTCGGACTGAGTTCCCTTTTCGCGGTGTGGTTGCGCCTTCTTGGCGGCACCTTTGATTGCCATCGTCTTTTCTCCTAAAACGCTTGGGTAAGTTCTTCGGCAAGTTCCATCCATTCCCTAAACGGTTTTGTCTCGATCCGAGGGACGGTCGATCCGGCACGGCGTGTCATGCTGCGAGTGGGGATGATGGTGTCGGCAAGTGCTGCACGGTTATGGGATGTCAGTTGCGCTTGGGCCAGGTCGAGAAGCTTCTCTCGCTTGTCGACGTTGACAAGGACAACGGCGACTGGCGTCTCTGTGCCAATGAACGAATCTAGGGTTGCTTGGGTTCTTTTCATGTCCAGCGGGGAGACGCCCGTAGGGACGAGAACGAGGTCAGCTTCCTGAGCAGCAATCTCGACGATGGCATTACTCCCTGGCGGCGTGTCTACCAAGATGAAGTCGTAATCATCACCCCGGAAGCGTCTCAATGCAGTTTCCAACGTCCGATCCGTAGGGACAGGCTTAACCTCAAACCCGAGGCCTTCACCGGCGTCATCCGACCAGTCGATAGCTGAGCGCTGCTTATCCGCATCGAGCACTAGAACACGGTGGCTCAAGGATGTCAGCGCGGAGCTCAGGAGCATCGCTGTGGTGGTTTTACCGGTACCGCCCTTTGTTTGGATGACGGAAATGACGTTGACCATAGTTTCAGCATAGCATATGGCCATATAGCCATAATCCTATATGGCCATATGCTAGAGAGCGGGGCCCCTAATTACGCATGGCTCCTGCCCACTACCCTGGGGTACATCCCACCGGCCACCTACAAGGGCCGTTCTTTCAGCTAGCCCCTCCCGGGCACCCCTCGCTCAATGCTACGAAATGACTAAAGTGGACAACCGCCAGATAATTATTGACCATCTCGGGGCAGCCCGTATCGAGCCCTATCTCAGATCCGCGAAGGACAACCGAAAGAAGTCGCTCGCGCTGTACAATTGGAGCGCGACGATGGCCTCAGCTATCCATACCGACTTGGGGATTACCGAAGTCCTCCTGCGCAACGCTATGGACCAAAAGCTCCAAGACTGGAATGATGAACAGTCCCACGTCCACGCTGGAGACTCTTGGCTCCTCTATCCTCCAGCGCGTCCACTCCAAGGCCTCGTCCATAACTTTAGGACAACAGCAGTCGATCGGGCGGAAAAGGATGCCGACAACCGGTCACCCAGCCATCCACGGCATGGACAAGGAATCTGCCACGACGATGCCCTAGCTAACACTACGTTTGGCCTATGGAAGCACGTCCTACCCAACCATAAATGGGATGCAAACCCGTCAAATCAGGACAACCAGAACCGTATGAGAATCTGGGACGAAGGCCTAAAAAAGGCCTTCCCCTACATAGACGATCCCACGGGTAGGGACACCTACAAACGGGTGAGCCGACTTTACGGTCTCCGCAATCGGGTATCCCACATGGACAGCATCCTTGGCCAAGACATCGGATCACTAGCCGAAGATGCCTTTGCCTTAGTAGGTGCCATCCACCCCAGCCTCCAGGAGTGGCTTACCTCTACGAGCACAGTTGGTCAGATCCTCAAACAGCGGCCGGAGATATAAAAAGGGCCTACGGGCGATGTTATTCCCGTAGACCCTTTTTCAATGATTTAGCAAGACACCTTGGCGTAGCCAAGTTCCTACTTTCTCTAGGCATGACCCTACGGCAAATCGCGGTCCTGGAAGCGATCGGGTAGCTGCCAGCCGGGGCGCGGCCGGCCAAAATCAAGGGCCCAACGGGGTACACCAGCGACTATATGCGCTTCGTAATACTATCTGCTATTATGTATTACAGTATTTCCCCTCACCCTTTTGGGGTGTACAGAAAAGGTACCCATGAAAGCCATCACCGTTCGACTGCCTGACGATCTCCGCGAGCTCCTGGGCTACGCAGCTGCAAGCCGACACCAGACCCAAAGTGACTATCTCCGTGGCGTCATTGAAGCCCACCTCGACCAAACCCATATCGGACGCCCTCCGCGTGACAACACCGGCGACATCACCCTCACCCTCGTCGAACGTCAAACTCTGGCCCTGGCACACTTGACCCTGCTTGCCTCAATGGGCGATCTCCCGCCCGACCGCTACGACAAAGATAATTCCCTCCGAGCTGTCGAAGTTCTCGAACGGGGATACGCGGGCGAGTACCCTCAACTCTTCCCTCAGGAGGAAGAGGGACTGAGCTATCACGAAAGCAAGATCGTGTGGGACATCTTGGACATGTTCCGAGTGATCTCATCGAGCGTGAGCCACCTCGGGGAAGGAGGATGGGACCAGATCCCGGTTTTGAACGCCCAGCATCTGGGAACCTTCCAAGGATTCGACTACCAGATTGACGTGGAGGGAAAAATGGCCGAGTACGTCGACTACCTCGTCAGGACTAGTCGTTGGGCGGAACAGCAACAGGCCGTGGATCATGGACTTAACTCTCACAGTCAGATGCTGCCCACCTACCTGTCTATGCTCGCCGTTTTCAAACCACTGTGGCGCAACAAGGTCTCCCACGGAACCTCCCGCCTCACTCTCAGCGCCAAGGAGCTGGCCGACATCCTGTTAGCGGCGCCTGGAGCCGAGCGAACAGGCAAGAAGCTTTAGGTTCATTCTCCACCGCACGCGCCGACGGCCCATTCTGTGGCGACCGTTCGCGCTGTACACCCCAAGCGAACACTTTGTGAATGACAGGATTTCCTGTTCGCTAGGGTTGGTTCCATTGTGAATGTGAGAGCTATATGGCGTGACTTTCTTGCCTTTCTGTGGCGCGCTCCGCAGCTGTCGCCCCGGAGAAGGCACGGGACGTGCGCCCCTCCTGTCAAGCATTCACGACGCCCTCGGCCCAGCAGTACCAGGAGATCGACATCAGCACCATCACACGGCACTCATCACGGAACCGAGGGTGATCAGAACGACTCCACAGATACTGCGTGCGGTCAGAGGCTCTTTCAACAGCCACGCCGCTGCAATCACACCGAAGACCACATTCATTGTTCGAGCGGTTGCGATCATCGATGGTGGCGCGAGATTCATCGCCACGAGAATGACGAGGTAGCTCGCCGGCACCAGGAGCGTGATGGGTACCGCCGCCCGCCATGAAGCGACGACAGCTGCACGGAACTCGCCACGCCGACGGAACAGCAGCCCCGTCAGGAGGACGAACTGCGCCAACGATGACAGCGCAATGTAGGAGGTGAGGTTCACATTGAGCACATCTATCGAGTACGCATCCCATAAGGTGTACAGCGCGGTGCACACTGCCACTCCCATGCCGGCCCACACCCCACGAGGTCTCGCCAGCTCCCGAATGCTGATCCCACCTACTAGGAAAACCCCAACCAGCACCACTGGCAAAGCGATCGACGGAAGTGCCCCGGGTAGTCCGATCCATGGCACAGAAATAAGTGTGACCATAACCGGAGCAAGCCCGCGAGAGACCGGATATACAAGTACGAGGTCAGAGACCGCGTACACCTTCTGAAGCACCACGGCATACAAGGTGTGCAGCGCCATGCTCACGAGAGCTGCCCACCAGGCAGGGCCAAGCCCCTCATACAGTGAGCCCCAGAGCAGAACGCAGCACATCACCGGGGTTCCCAGTGCACTGTATACCCAGATGAACATCGTATCCGCAGTTCCAGAGCGCTTCACCAGAGCATTCCACAGCCCGTGTGACACGGCTCCCACACACACGAGCGTGAATGCTATTCCTAGGCTCATCATGTAGACAGTGTCTACCAGATGTGCAGACGGTGTCTACATCCGGCATCCTGGAGTACATGGCAACACAGCTAGAACAGAAGCTCATTGCTGCAGGGCGTGATCTCCTTGAGGCTAGGGGAATCGGGGCAGTAACCATCCGTGAGGTCGCACGCCGTTGTGGAGTGTCACATGGGGCACCTCGTCGACACTTTCCCAGTCTGGAGGAACTGCTGGCGGCAATTGCGGAGCAATACTTCCACGAACTGCGCGAATCCATGTCAGAGGCAGGGGACAGGATTGTCGATACCGCAAAAGCCTACGTTGAATTCGCGGTTCAGCACCCTAACGCGTTTGAGCTCATCACGCGGCACGACCTACTTGATGGAAGCGGTCGTGAGCTCCGGTCCACATCCCTGTCGTTGCTGACGGACTGGCAGGAACAATGTCAACGCCAGCATCCTGACTCGACCCCCGTGCATGCGCTGTCTTTGTGGGCAAGCATCCACGGCGTGGCAGTCCTCACATCACGTAGGGCGCTAGACCTGGTCGGTGCTGACCCCTATGAACTAGTCGATGAGATCACGCGAAGGTCTGGAGTCTTCTGACGCCGTCCTCTACTATCACCCCGCGGGCAGTGCCCGGAAAGTGTTCTAGGCCGCAGCCCGTCGTAGAACGTGCCTTTTCCCCAGGTGAAATAGGATAAGCAACCCTCAGTCCGGGGACTCAACCGACCGTACTCCGGAATCTTGAAGCTGCTGCTTGTATGCACGCGGCAGTCTGTTGTCGAAGTATGCGCCCGGGATGCAGCCGATTGCCAGAAGGACGAGTAGCGCGATCAGGCCGGCGAACTGCTCCAGTACAGGGGTAGTGATCCCGAACCACTGGGGCCAGATCCCATAAATGACCATGCAGACCACCCCAAACAGTCCGAACACGCCAAGGGCTTTCTGTCCCGGTGTGCGCTTGCGCGGCCCAGAGAACTGGGCGGCGTAGTCTTCCGGGGATCCGAACTCTTCGGCAGGGCTGTTCCCTGTATCCGTGACAGCTTCATCGACGGTGTGCAGAACATCGGCGACCGCCTTTTCTGTGCATCCGCGGCGGCGAAGTTGGTGTGCGAGGTCATGGTGGTAGCTCATTGTGCTGTGCTCCTTAGTTGGGGTTCGTGGTGTTCGGCGCGGTGACCGTGGCGGTGAGGATGTCGCGGACTCCTGACCACTGGGCTTGCAGGTGCCGGTAGTGATCTACGCCCTCATCGGTGATAGTGAGGATCTTCCGGGCCGGACCGGTTTCCGGGGTTTGCCAGTGACTGGTGATGTAGCCGGCGTCCTGCAGTTTGCTTAGGTGCGGGTACACGGTTGTTCCCCGTGCAGAGATGCCTGCGGCGTGGAGCTTCTCGACGAGACCGTAGCCGTGGCCCGGCTCATCAATAAGCAAGCGAAGCAATAGCAGTGGCAGCGCTGGACGTAACCAATCACCGAAGCTCGTAGTCTCTGACATGATTACACCGTATAGAAGAGTAGTCTCTGTAGCAACTAGATGCTTGCTCGACTTACGAGACACGTGACTAGAAGTCTCAAAAGACTTAAGTTTTACAAGACACGTAGACCGAGCGTGACGGGATCCGTAGCTCCTGCGGGAATAGACACGAAATCTGTCTCGTTAACCTGTCTTTCCGAAAAGTGTCTCGACGTCTTCAGTGCCGGGGTTTAGTGAGGCATGATGGAGGGCATGAGACTGTTGGGCTACACCCGGGTATCCACCGTCGGCCAGGATCCGACACTTCAACATGACGCCTTGCACACCGCCGGGGTTCAGGACCGTGATGTCTTCAGCGATGTCACCTCTGGAGCAAAGAACGCCACCGAGCGTCCCGGAATGAAGAAGCTCCTCGCCTATGCCCAGCCCGGGGACACGGTAGTGGTGTGGCGCATCGACCGACTGGGCCGGTCCCTGCTCGACGTACTCAACACCGTGAATCTGCTGCGCGAACGAGACGTGAAGATCAAGTCCGTCTCCGACGGGATCGACCCGGAAACCTCCTCGGGTCGGTTGATGCTCGGGTTGCTGGGCACCCTGGCCGAGTACGAACGAGAACTGATCACAGAACGCGTCAACGCCGGCATCGCCGCAGCGAAAGCCCAGGGCACCCGCTTCGGCCGACCACCTGTAGATCCAGAGGTGGTCGACCGCAAGCTCGCCATCGTCGCCGAGGAAAGAGCTAAAGGCCGCAGTGCCGAAGACGCCGCGAGCATGGTTGGCTGGTCGAGGGCAACACTGTACCGGCATCTACAGGGTGCTAAACGACGACTGTCAGCACAGCCGGGCTGATACGTCGAAGAAGAGCGCACGCCACAGAGTGGCCAAGAATCCACGCCGTATAGCGATCACATTCACAGGTTCCATGACTAACGGAACAGAACCGTCACTACCTCTAGAGATCACTGAACAGCTAGGCGTGATCTCGGGGCAGAAGGTGGGCTATGCCCGGGTGAGTTCGAAAGATCAGAATCTTGAGCGCCAGATTGAGCAACTCAAGGCGGAGAAGGTCTTTACTTACTACACCGATAAGGCCAGCGGTGGATCGCGTGAGCGTCCTGGTCTTGATGAGGCGATGCGGTATGTCCGCGCGGGGGATCAGCTCGTGGTCACGTCGATGGATCGGTGCGCGCGCTCCCTAACGGATTTATATGCCATTGTTGACGAGCTAGTTAGCAAAGGGGTGTCGGTGAAGTTCCTCAAGGAGGGACAGATCTACTCGAAGGATTCCACTCCGATCGCCAAGCTGATGCTAGGGCTGCTGGGCTCGGTGGCAGAATTTGAACGCTCCATTATTCGAGAGCGCCAAGCAGAGGGAATCACCCGTGCAAAGGAACGTGGTGTGTACAAGGGGCGAGCTCGCGCGCTCACTGATGAGCAGGTCTCTCAGGCACGCGCGTGGGTGGATGCTGGCGTGCCGAAAGCAGAAGTTGCGCGACGTCTGAAGGTGGGGCGAACCACGTTGTACAGCTATCTCGGTGCGGCCGAGGGTAAATCTGCGCAGGGTTGAACTGCGGAAATAGAGAACAGCCCATTTCAGAGGGTTCTCCACGGTCGTCGTGAGGGTAAATCTGCGCACGCTTAGTGAGAGATCATGGAAGTGGAGCAGGAGAAGTGGTCTGCCGCGCGAATCGGAGATTCACTTGCCTCCTAAGCGGTCAGGAAGCGATTGGCGATGGTAATTCTGAGCAGGGTTGACCGGCAGGAATGCAGAACCTGCATATTCAAGTGGAGTGCCTTTCTTCTGACCGTGTGAAGTGCCCCACATGCAGCAACAACCCGCTCTCCCCGGCCACGACATGTACCTCTGATATAGGCGGTGTGTCGCAAACCTACGCATGGGGGCATATAGGCTGGTAAGGACAGTAAAACCACCCCGTCCAGGAGCATCGCACCGTGTCCCCCACCCAGGAACAAATCACTAACGCCCGCAGCGCCATCGCCGACGCGGTGTGGAACACCGCCGACCGCTATCTGCGCAGCGTGGTGGAGCCGGAAGAATACGGCGACTACATCATCCCGTTCGCCGTCTTGCGCCGTATCGAGTGCATGTTGGACTCTCGCAAAGCCGACTTCCTCGACCTCTACGCAGGACTCAAGAAACAGTACGACGGTGTGCCGGACGAGCGGATCGTCTCCCTGCATGCCCGAACCAAACTCGGCCTGCACTTCTACAACACGTCCAAGCTGAGCCTGGATGCTATCGCCAAAACCGATGACAACGTGGACGAAGCGCTGAACACGTATCTTGGCCACTTCTCCCCTAACCTGCGCGACATCTGGGACAGCTTCAAATTCACCGAAAAAATAGCTACATTGGCCCGCGCCCAGCGCCTGTACGGTGTGGTCGGCCACTTCGCCAAGCTCGACATGCACCCGGACAATCTGCCCGATACCGCCATGGGCGACATGTTCGAGGACGTGATGTACCGCGCGTTCAACACCAAGGGTAAGTCCGCCGGTGCTTTCTATACCCCGCGTGACGCTATCGCTCTCATGGTCGGGGTGCTGTTCTCCTCCGATGATGATGGACTGGCAGGGGATGCGCCGGCTCGCACCGTCTACGACCCGTGCGCGGGTACTGGCGGTATGTTGCTCGTGGCCAAAAACGAGTTGAAAGAACTCAACCGCAACATTCAGGTCTCCCTGCATGGCCAGGAACTGATGGAGTTCGCCTACGGTATCGGTAAGGCTGACCTGATTATGCAGGGCAACAACCCTGAGTCCATCCAGTTCGGCAACACCTTGACTAACGACCGGTTTGAGGATCAGACCTTCGACTACATCCTCACCAACCCGCCCTACGGCTCCGACTGGTCTGATGACTACAAAGTCGTGGCCACGGAAGCAACCGTCGAGGGCTCGAGGTTTAGCCACGGTCTGCCCGCGAAGTCCGACGGACAGATGCTGTTTTTGTCGCACGTTGCCCACAAGCTGACCCCTGCCCATGGTGAGACCGCGGGAGGCCGCGCCGGTATCGTTCTCAACGGCTCGCCGCTGTTTACTGGCGCGCCGGAGTCTGGCCCTGATTCAATCCGTGCGTGGTTGCTCAGGGAGGATTTGGTGGATGCGATTGTCGCGCTGCCGACCAGCATCTTCTACGGCACGGGTATTGCTACCTACATTTGGATTCTGGACACTAATAAGGAGCCTCGCCGCCGGGGCAAGATTCAGCTCATTAACGGTGCGAACACCTGGTCACCGATGCGTAAAGGCATGGGTGATAAACGCCGCGAACTTAGTCCGACTGATCGGGAGGTGCTGATTCGTGAGTACGCAGAGTTTCAGGAGTCGGAGCTATCGAAGATTGTCACCGCCGATGATCTTGGGTTTAAGGACGTGCCTGTTTACCGCCAGGAACGGTTCATCACGGTCAATTCTCCGGAGGCGGTGGAGCGCGTACGTGCTCACAAGTCGTTCGTTGACGCGCACGCGGGCATCATGGCCGAGGTGGACGGCGCGGTGTGGAATAAGCTCCCTGACTTGCTCAAAACCAAGGCCAAGATCAAAGGCGTGAAGATGCCGGTGGGTCTGTTATCGGAGATTATGCAGGCTCTGGCCGTCCATGATGACAATGCACCTGCTGCGATCGATCACAAGGGGCAGCCGGTGTCGGTGGCCGGGTGGAAGATGACCGAGCGCGTGCCACTGACCGAGGACGTGGACGAGCATATGGCCAAAGAGGTGGTGCCGTTTGCGCCGGATGTGACGTGGGATGTGGACAAGGCTAAGACGGGCTATGAGATTCCGTTCACACGCCTGTTTTACGTGCCGGAGGAGGTTCGTCCGCTGGCGGAGATTGACGCAGATGTACAGCGTGTGATGGGTGAGCTGGCGGAAATGTTCGCGGAGGTGAAGAAGTGAGCAATGTATCCAGCGTCGTTCACAACGAGCTCAAGAGGGTTTTCACAACTGAATGGCCGGTTTCCCGTTTTGGGACCCATTTCTTCCCCTCCAACGAACGAAACGGCGAAACCCCGGTTGGAGTGCCGCTGTCAGTATCCGAGCACAGGGGTGTAGTCCCTAGGGACAATTCCGATGGTGGACAACAAGTCTCTGTGGACGTGTCCAACTACCGCGTGGTACGTCCCGGCCAATTAGCCGCGAACATGATGTGGCTGAACTTTGGCGGTCTGGGAGTTTCGCAGCACTTAGGGTATATCAGCCCTGCATACATGGCATTTGATCTGGACGAAGTCATCTGGCCAGCATTTGCGCATTACCTGCTACGAAGCCGACCATACATTTCTGCCTTTGCTGCCCTAGGCACAGGTGTCCGCCCCAATTCCCAAATGGTCAACTTCACGCTCCTCAGCGCTCTTCCAGTGCCCCTTCCGCCGTTGGCTACGCAGCGTGCTATCGCTGATTACCTCGATCGTGAGACGGGCGAAATTGATGCCATGCTAGCCAAGCTGGAGGGGTTGGTGGGGCTGTTGAAGGAGCGGCGAAAGACACAAATTATTAATTTGCTTTCCCACAGCTCTTACTCCACCAAAACTGCCCGGGTGGGTGTGGTGTGTGACATTATCCGCCGAGGAATGTCCCCCACCTATGCGGATGACGGTGTGGCTGTAATCAATCAAAAGTGCATAAGACCCGGTGGCTGGATTGACCTGCAATATATCAAATACCACTCGGACCGAGACAAGACACCAGCTCCTGAACTGTTCGTTCAAACTGGAGATATCCTGGTTTGCTCAACAGGCGATGGGACCCTCGGACGCTCCGCAATATGGCGTGATGCTCCCGCGCAAGTGATTTTCGACAGCCATGTGACGATTGTTCGTCCGTTTTCATCAAGAGTCGTTCCTACTTACCTCGCCGCGGTTATTGCTGCAAACGAGTCAGAGTTCATCCGTCTCAGTCATGGAAGCACGAAACAAACTGAATTGGCGCGAGACACGGTGTCGGAAACCACGCTCCCTCTCCCACCTCTTGACGAGCAGGAACGTATCGTCGCCCACCTGGACGAATCAACCGCTCGGATCGACCGTATGATTGCCAAAGCTCATCAGCTTCGCGATCTGCTCACCGAACGCCGCTCCGCCCTCATTACCGCCGCCGTCACCGGACAGATCGAGATTGGTTAGCCCATGATGTGCGTATGGATCTGGCTTAAGGCAGAATTTTCCGAAAATCTATTGGGCTGGGTGACACTCCTCGTCGCCGTTGTGGCAGCGCTTGTTGCCTATGGTCAACTCAAGGCCATGCGAGAGCAAACTCAATCTTCCATCAGGCCGATGATGGGCGCGTTACTCAAACCAGGAAGGTATATCAACGAGCCCATTCGCGTCAGCATTAACAATTTTGGCCAGTCAATTGCCTACGACGTTTCACTTGAGTTTGACCCTCCACTCCCCGAGCCGAACATCACCAAACTTAATGAGCGTGGGCGTCTGACCAGAAAAGGAACAAAGGAAGGCAAAGAGGTCACCATTCACTACAGGGAAAGTCCTATCGCGCTGCTGAACAAGTTCCTACTCAACCAAACGGTTGACACCTGGCCGCCCTACTACGAAGTTGGGTTCGATTACTGGGTCGCTCGCAAGGATCCCGACCTCGGAGAGTCCGCCGAGGGAATCCCCGCTAACACCAAGCTCAAAATCAACTATAGGGACAGAGATAACAAATGGTACAGCGATGACTTTGCGCTCCGTCCCCAGCTTTTGGCTGGTATCAACTTTCATACCGACGGCACCCGCACCGACTAAGGACGTCCCGCCATGAACACCGCCAACGAATACCCATTTGAAACCGCCATCTGCTTATCCCTCGCCGACTCCGGCTACCTGTATGAGGACGGCGTCCGCGACACCGACTTCGACACCGAACTCGCCCTTTACCCAACCGACGTATTCCATTGGCTCGAAACCCAATACCCCGACGAGTACGCCAAAGTCTGCCCCGCCACTGACACAGCCGTCGCTACTACCGCCAAACAGCGGGCGTTGCTCACACAGCTGTCCAAGCAGCTGTCCAAACAGCCCAAGCGCGACCACACCCGCGGCGGCAGCATCGGCGGACTGCTTAGTGTGCTCCGTTATGGCTTTACCGTCTTATCCGACACTCACGGCAAAGTCACCTTCCCCGGCATGGCCGAGTTTCCGCCCGCCAACCCACTGCTCACCACCGTCGCTGAACGGGCACGCGCCAACCGGTTCCGCGTCATCCGCCAAGTCCACTTCGACACCCGCGCGGGCAACAACGAGACCATTGACCTTGTGATTCTGCTCAACGGTATCCCGGTGGCAACAGTAGAGCTTAAGACGGACAACACGCAGACCATCGAGGACGCTATCGCTCAGTACAAGCGCGACCGCGTCCCTTCCAAGCACCGCCCATTACTTAGCCCTGGCCGCTGCCTGGTGCACTTTGCTGTGTCCAATTCCGAGGTCCGTATGGCCACCGTTCTTGCCGGTACGAACACTGTGTTCTTGCCGTTCAACCAGGGCAACGGCGAACGGGCCGGCAACCCGCCGTGCGCGGACGGGTCTGAGACGTCTTACCTATGGCGCGACGTGCTCACCCCTGCCAGTCTGCTCCAAATCATCCAGACCTACGCCATGTGGCAGCCAACCAACAGTGGCGGCTACCTTGTGTTCCCACGCTTCCACCAGCGTCGCGCTGTGGAAAAAGTCATTGGGGATATTGAAACCAAAGGCCAGGGTGGTCGTTACCTGATTCAGCACTCGGCGGGTTCGGGTAAAACCAAGACGATTGCCTGGCTTGCCCACCGCCTGATCCGACACCACACCGGCGAGGACAAGACGTTCGACTCGGTCATTGTCATCTCCGACCGGCAGGTGCTGGATCGCAACCTGGCTGAGGAGATTGCGTTGCTGCCAGCCTCCCGCGGCATGGTGGTGGCCGTGTCGAACAAGGGAGGGGCTAAGTCCGAGCAACTGGGCGCGGCATTGGCTGAGGGCGGACACATCATTACCTGTACGGTGCAGACCTTCCCGTTCGTGGTGGCGCAGGCCGAGTCGATGAACCTAGCCGAGCGAAAGTGGTGCGTGATCGTGGATGAGGCGCACTCCTCGCAGCACGGTAATGCGTCGCAGAAACTGCGTGAATTGCTCGCCACCTCCACTGGTATGTCCCCCGATGAGGTGGACGAATCGGGCGCGGACGATATGGATGTAGCCGAGGAAGCACACGTCGCCGGGGTGCAGGTGTCGGTGGCTGACCAGCTTAACCAGAAGATCGCCGTGGCCGATGATGCGGTTGCCCGTGCGGGCAATGTCACGTTTGTGGCGTTTACCGCCACCCCGAAGGCTAAGACCCTGCGCGTGTTCGGCACTCGTACCGAGACGGGCGGTTTTGTGGCGTTTGATCACTACACGATGGCGCAGGCGATTGAAGAGGGATTTATTCTCGACGTGCTGGCCAACTACACCACCTATAGCAATTATGTGCGCCTGGCCGGTGATGTCGAGCGTGATGAGACTGTGGATAAGTCCCGGGTGGTGGGAGAGATTGTCCGTTACGCCAAGCAGCACCCCACCAACATCGCGCAAAAGGTGGCGGTGGTGGTCAACCACTTTCAAACCAACGTTGCGCACCTGCTGGGTGGTCAGGCGCGCGCGATGGTGGTTACCGATTCGCGCCAGTCCGCGTTCCACTGGGCCAACGAGATGACTAAGTACCTGGCCAAGCATGAGCTCGCCGATAAGTTTTCGGCGTTGGTGGCGTTCTCCGGCTCCCTGGAGGTGGACGCACCCAGGCGTGGGAAGGCCTTGCCGGGCATGACGACGGAGGAGATCGCGGAGCTGGACGCGGACTACGACCGTGACCTTAAAGCCCGCGAGGGCAGGTTCACAGCGGATGGGACGGTCACAGAATCCAGCTATAACGGCGTGACCGACACAGAGACCGCGTTCAAGGCCGAAGACGGCTCCTATCGAGTGCTCATTGTCGCCAGCAAGTTCCAGACCGGTTTTAACGAGCCACGGCTGGTGGCCATGTACGTCGATAAGAAACTCTCCGGTGTGGCCACGGTGCAGACCCTGTCTCGTCTCAACCGCATCCACCCGGGTAAAGGCTCGCCGATGGTAGTGGATTTCGCCAATGACGCGGATAAAGTGCTGGCGGATTTTCAGCGGTTCTACACGTTTGCCTCCCTTCCCACAGACGTGGACCCGACGGCACTGCTGGAGGTGTCAGAGCGGCTGGATTCAGCGGGAATCTTCACTCCTGCTGACCTAGACGCGGTAGCACTGGCTGTAGAGGGTGACACGGACGGAAGTAGCGGCCACGAGATGCTGCGCGCCCTGATCGCGCCGATGGTCACCGCGTGGAACGACGGAATACGCCAAGCACGTCTGTCCGGCGATGACGAGGAAAAACAGCGACTGCTGGCCTTCCGCACCGACCTGCGTACCTACTCCAAGGCGTGGGAGTTTCTCTCGCAGATCATCAACTTCCACGACCCTGATATGCGCAAACGAGCAATCCTGGCCACCTACCTGTTCCGCAATCTACGGGTGGGGCTCGTCGATATTGTGGATGTCTCGGACGTGGACATCATCGGCGTGGCTGTTGCCCCAGACGACAAGGAAAAGAACTTAGGACTCACGCAAGGCGACGGCGAGTTAGATGTGCCCGTCTTAGGAGGTGGCACCACTGCTGCGACCTCCGCCGTGGGCATCGCCTTCAACGAGGCTGTGGATGAGGCTAATGCGATCTTGACCGCTGCAGGTGTGCCGGTGAGTAATCAGGCTGCCCGCGGGTTCATCATGCAGCTGTGGGGCTCGCTTGCTCCAAATGATCAGGTGGTGAAGATGGCTGCGGAGAACACGGCCACGCAATTGGAGCATGCCCCTGCGTTCGAGGATGCATTGTTGCTGGCGCTGACGGAGGCGATGGCTGCGTCGAGGGACATGCACGATCTGTTCTTGGGGGATGCGGTGAGTATGGCTAAGCTCAAGCGGGCACTGGCGCAGCTGGTGGTACGGGGTAAGGAGCAGTAGAAGAGGATAGGGACATGACTTCTGAGTTTTAGTCTGAGCTCAAGAGCGTCTGCACTGGATCGACAATCAACACTGAGGATTCATACATTGATGCCTCCTGCACACACTGCTTCGTCGGCGTCTTCTCCGGTGGATGCGTGTGCCGCGTCGCGTTCAAATAGGTCGATGAGTTCGGGGATGACACCGAAGCAGCGAAAGGAGATCAGACCAGAATCGTTGGGCGTGGGACTTCTCTGTGTGGCGTTTGTTTGTGGTCGTCCACTCGTCGATCCGGGGTCGCCAGTGGACGACAAACGAGTGGAGCTGGGGACGTATATGGCCCTGGTCAATGGCGGCAGGAGATGAGTTCAGCACTTCTCTTACTCTGCGATGGCGCTTCCGGTTAGTACCGCGTTTTCTTACGAGAAGCATGCCTCCGTGTGGATGCCATCGAACCGCTTGGAGAAATACCCGAACGCATTTCCATACGTAGCGAAGCCAGCGGAAAATGTGGCGGAGATCCTCTAGGTCAAGCTGAGTAAAAATATCCATGCGCGCACCCTGGCACCGCTATCGAATTGTTCAGAGAGGTTGCGCACCACTCCACCGAGACGAGGCTAGGCCGCCGAGGTAGGAGGAATAACAGCTAAGAAGTACGACCAGGCCCCTAGCCAGACGTGCGCCGCCTCTCCACGACTGCTGTACTTAAAATTGGCGACTATCCCCCGATGAGCCGCCGCTTCGTTCCGGCCCCTCCACAGTCGCCCCGCAAAGAGACGCAAAACTAATAAATCCAAGGTACATTTGCAGTAAACTGTCAATCAGTGCCGTTGTCGCGGTGGCCCGGTGTTGGGTCTGCTGCATGGATAGGTGACATCTGATCTGGCTTGCCTGGGAAGGCCGGCCTGGAAGGATGATCGTCATGACCAAGCCCTATCCCCAGGAGTTCCGCGACGATGTCGTGCGCGTCGCGAGAAACCGTGAGCCCGGAGTGACGATCGAGCAGATCGCGAAAGACTTCGGGGTCCACCCGATGACGCTCACGAAGTGGATGCGCCGCGCCGAGAGTGACGAGGGCACCACGCCCGGCCAGTCACGGACCGAGGCGGCGCAGATCCGCGAGCTGAAGAAGCGCAACCGGCTCCTCGAGCAGGAGAACGAGGTGCTGCGGCGTGCGGCGGCGTATCTGTCGCAGGCGAACCTGCCGTCAAAAGGTTCTACCCGCTCGTGACAGAGCTCGCCGCCGCAGGGATCCCTGTGACGGTGACGTGTCGGGTGAGTATTCGTAGGTGTGAAGGCCACCCGATCGTGTGGTTGGGGGCCAGCGATATTGCCTGCGGGGGCCGGCAGCCGTCGTGATGGGGGCCACCGGCGTCCGCAGGACAATTCCTACTGGCTCATGGTGACGTGCTCGCGCATGTTGTGGGTGCCGGTGTCGACCCAGATCGTGTTATGCACGATCCGGTCCATGATCGCATCGGCATGCACCCCGGATCCGAGCCTTTGATGCCAGTCTTTTTTCGCGTACTGGGTGCAGAACACCGTCGACGCGGAGTCGTAGCGGCGTTCCAGTAGTTCCAGCAGCATGCTGCGCATGGCCTCATCCGGGTGATCCAGCAGCCACTCGTCGATAACCAGGACGGTGAATGCGGCGTACTTCTTGAGGAACTTCGTCGTCCCCTGGGGTTTGTCGCGTGCGGTGGCCCAGGCTTCCTCCAGATCCGGCATTCGGATGTAGTGCGCCCGGTACCGGTGCTGGCAGGCCTGCTTCGCCAGCGCGCACCCCAGATAGGATTTCCCTGACCCGGTGAACCCCTGGAACACGACATTCTGGTGGCGCTCGATGAACCCGCAGGTCGCCAAGGTAGCCAGCAGGTTGCGATTCAGTCCTCGTTGCTCGACCAGGTCGATCCGACGCAGATCAGCTGCCGGGTAGCGCAGGCCGGCCCGGCGGATCAGCCCGTCGACCTTGCCGTGGGTGAAGGTGGCATACGCCTCATCGACGATCAGGTGCAGCCGTTCCTCGAATCCCATCCCCAGGACGAGGTTCTCGTCTTCGGCGTCGATGGCCTCCAGCAGGGCGGTCGCGCCCATGTCGCGGAGTTTGCGTGTGGTTTCCATGTCGATGCCGCTCATTTCACGTCTCCTGCGTAGTAGTCGGCGCCGCGGACGAATCCGCCTTCCTCGACCGGTTCCTCCCGTGGTGGGCGTTGCCGGGTGGCCTGGTCCTGCCCGGTGGCCAGGATCGGGTGCAGGTGCACGTACCGCGGGGACCGGACATGCCCGGCCAGCGCCAGCCTGCAGGCGTCCTCGACCCGCTCGGCGGAATACCGCCGCGTCAACCGCAACACCGCCAGGGCGGCATTCAGGCCCTGCTCGTCGACGGCCACCGATTCGAAGATCCGGTTGACCACCACCGTCGCGGACGGGCCGACCCGGCCTGCCCACTCCCGCACGCGCGGGGCGTCCCACGGTTGGTAGCGCTCCCCGGCGGGTAGATCAGCGTCGTTGGTGCGGTACTGATTGGCTGATCCCTCGGGAAACAGCAGGTGGCTGCTCACCCTTTGCTGGCCGGAGTAGATCTGCAGGACACGGTCGGTGATCCGCAGATCTACGCTTGTGCCGATATGGGTGACTGGCACCGAGTAGAAATTCTTCTCCCACACCACGTGCCCGTTGCGCCCGACCCTCCGGCCGTAGACCCACCGGCTGATCTCATAGGCGACCTGCGGAAGCCCGGTCAGCAGGGGTTGTTCCTCGGTGGTGAACACACTGGCCCGGGAGCCGTCCCGCTTCTGGAAAGGCTCGGCGTTGTAGGCCGCGACCTGTGCGGTGACCGCGGCCGTCAGCTCCGGCAGGGATGTGAACTGCTGGTCGCGTAGCCGGGCGATGACCCGCATCGCGACATGCCACACGGTGTTTTCCACGCTCGGCTTGTCCTTCGCTTTGCGTACCCGGCCCGGCAGCACCGCGGCCGAGTAGTGTGCGGCCATCTCGCGGTAGGCGTCGTTGAGGACGATCTCACCGTCGCGGGGATGGGTGATCACCCCGGTTTTGAGGTTGTCGGGCACGATCCGCGGTACCGATCCGCCGAAGGCGGTGAACATCGCGACATGGGCCCGCAGCCAGGACTCCTGCGTCATGTCCAGACTCGGGTAGACAAACGAGTAGCGGCTAAAGGGCAGGCACCCGACGAACAGGTACACCGGCCTCGGGGTACTACTGATCGGGTCAAGCAGGGTCATCGTCGGCCCGGACCAGTCGACCTCGACGCTCTGGGCGGCCTTGTGTCCCACCCTCGACGCTGCTCCCGTGACCAGGACGTGGCGCTGGTAGGTCCGGCAGAACCGGTCGTAGCCCATCGCCGGCGCTCCGGTGGCGACGCATTCATCGGTGTACTCGCCGTGCAGCAGCTTCAGGGTCACGCCGACCCTGGCGAGTTCCCGGTGGATTTTCTCCCAGTCCGGTTGGGCGAACACGCTGTGGTGCTGTCCCCGGCCCGGGAACAGCAGGTCATAGACCTCGTCCTCGGGACGCTCGGCGACATCATCCCAGCTCACACCCGCGGTGTCGGCGGCTTCCAGTACCGCGGTGATGCTTTTTCGGGACATGCCCTGCGACGCGGCGATCGTGCGTCCGGACAGGCCCTCGGAGCGTAGCTGCAGTATCAGCTTCGCTCTGATCTTTCGTACCATTGGCTTGCTCCTTCCGCCGTGTGCCCTATACACACGGCGGGAGGAGCGTAAGCGTGGTGGCCCCCGACCGCACCACGAGTGGCCCCGACGCCTACGAACCCGTCCTCAGCCTGCCGGCCCCCGGACACGCGACCGGTGGACCCCAGTAAAGCGAATATTCAGTCGGGTGCTCAAGCTCTCCCGCCAGCCCTACTACCGGTGGCTGGCTGACCCCGTCACCCCGAACGAGGTGGTCGAGGCGTATCGCGCGAACGCGCTGTTCGACGCCCACAAGGATGACCCCGAGTTTGGGCACCGCCTCCTCGCCGACGAAGCACGCGATGTGGGTGAGCCGATGGCCGACCGGACCGCGTGGCGGATCACCTCGAGCAATGGCTGGTGGTCCGTGTTCGGGAAGAAACGGGCCAAGAACGGGAAGAATCCTGGTCCGCCCGCCCATGACGATCTCTGCGCCGTGGTCGATGAGCATGGTCGTACCCGGCATGTGTTCGCTGCGACGCGGGCGAATGAACTCTGGCTCGTGGACATCACGGAACACGGAACCGCGGAAGGCAAGCTCTACTGCTGTGCGATCAAAGACGCCTTCAGCCGGCGCATCGTCGGGTACTCCATCGACTCCAGGATGAAGTCCCGCCTGGCTGTCCAAGCACTTGAGAACGCGGTCCAGATGCGCGGTGACGTCGTCGGTTGCGTGGTCCATTCGGACAGAGGATCTCAGTTTCGAAGCCGGAAGTTCCTGCGTGCTCTGGCCGGCCACGACATGGTCGGTTCTATGGGCAGGGTGGGTTCGAGCGGCGACAATGCTGCGATGGAATCGTTCTTCTCTCTCCTGCAGAAGAACGTCCTTGATCGGGGTTCCTGGATCACGCGTGAGCAACTGAGGATCGCGATCGTGACCTGGATCGAGAGGACCTATCACCGCCGACGACGGCAGGCCCGTCTGGGACGTTTGACCCCGATCGAATTCGAGGCCATCATGACCAAGGACGTCGCCCTCGCGGCGTGACTAACAA